>NZ_RBHX01000003.1 GCF_003626735.1 Microbacterium sp. CGR2
GGCGTTATGGCGCGGGCGACGGGTGGTTAACGCGAAAAGGCCACCCGATCGGGTGGCCTCATCGGCGAACGCAAAATGGCCACCCAGCTTTGGGTGGCCATTTTGTCTAAAAGAAGTCCGGCGGTGTCCTACTCTCCCACAGGGTCCCCCCTGCAGTACCATCGGCGCTGTGAGGCTTAGCTTCCGGGTTCGGAATGTAACCGGGCGTTTCCCTCACGCTATGGCCGCCGAAACACTATTGATGTTTCAATCAAACACATAACAAAGTCATTGTTGTTATGCGGTTCTCGACCGTACATCGAGAACCACTCAGTGGACGCGTAGCACCAACAAACGGTGTGTTATCAAGTCATCGGCTTATTAGTACCAGTCAGCTGCACACGTTACCGTGCTTCCACATCTGGCCTATCAACCCAGTAGTCTGGCTGGGAGCCTCTCACCCGAAGGTATGGAAGTCTCATCTTGAGGCCGGCTTCCCGCTTAGATGCTTTCAGCGGTTATCCATCCCGAACGTAGCTAATCAGCGGTGCTCCTGGCGGAACAACTGACACACCAGAGGTTCGTCCAACCCGGTCCTCTCGTACTAGGGTCAGATCCTCTCAAACTTCCTACGCGCGCAGCGGATAGGGACCGAACTGTCTCACGACGTTCTAAACCCAGCTCGCGTACCGCTTTAATGGGCGAACAGCCCAACCCTTGGGACCTACTCCAGCCCCAGGATGCGACGAGCCGACATCGAGGTGCCAAACCATGCCGTCGATATGGACTCTTGGGCAAGATCAGCCTGTTATCCCCGAGGTACCTTTTATCCGTTGAGCGACAGCGCTTCCACAAGCCACTGCCGGATCACTAGTCCCGACTTTCGTCCCTGCTCGACCTGTCAGTCTCACAGTCAAGCTCCCTTGTGCACTTACACTCGACACCTGATTGCCAACCAGGTTGAGGGAACCTTTGGGCGCCTCCGTTACTTTTTGGGAGGCAACCGCCCCAGTTAAACTACCCACCAGGCACTGTCCCTGAACCGGATTACGGTTCGAAGTTAGATATCCAGAGTGACCAGAGTGGTATTTCAACAATGACTCCACATGAACTGGCGTCCATGCTTCAAAGTCTCCCACCTATCCTACACAAGCCACACCGAACACCAATACCAAGCTGTAGTAAAGGTCACGGGGTCTTTCCGTCCTGCTGCGCGTAACGAGCATCTTTACTCGTAATGCAATTTCGCCGAGTTCGCGGTTGAGACAGTTGGGAAGTCGTTACGCCATTCGTGCAGGTCGGAACTTACCCGACAAGGAATTTCGCTACCTTAGGATGGTTATAGTTACCACCGCCGTTTACTGGGGCTTAAATTCTCAGCTTCGCCTTGCGGCTAACCGGTCCTCTTAACCTTCCAGCACCGGGCAGGCGTCAGTCCGTATACATCGTCTTGCGACTTGGCACGGACCTGTGTTTTTAGTAAACAGTCGCTACCCACTAGTCTCTGCGGCCTCCAAACGCTTTTGGGAGTAAATCCCTATACGCCGAAGGCCCCCCTTCTCCCGAAGTTACGGGGGCATTTTGCCGAGTTCCTTAACCACGATTCTCTCGATCTCCTTGGTATTCTCTACCTGACCACCTGAGTCGGTTTGGGGTACGGGCGGCTAGAACCTCGCGTCGATGCTTTTCTTGGCAGCATAGGATCATCCACTTTTTATTCGCATCGTGTCTCAGCCTATGTGAACGGCGGATTTGCCTACCGTTCGGCCTACGCACTTGCACCGGGACAACCATCGCCCGGCTGGACTACCTTCCTGCGTCACACCTGTTAATACGCTAACCGCACCAGAATGGGGTCGTGCGCTAGGCCCAGAGCGTCACCCCGAAGGGATCAGTCACTAGGATTCAGACACTTAGCACTACTGGATTAGCTTGGGCGGTTCTTCGCCGGTACGGGAATATCAACCCGTTGTCCATCGACTACGCCTGTCGGCCTCGCCTTAGGTCCCGACTTACCCAGGGAAGATTAGCTTGACCCTGGAACCCTTGGTCTTTCGGAGGACGTGTTTCTCACACGTCTTTCGCTACTCATGCCTGCATTCTCACTCGTGTAGCCTCCACGGCTGGTTTACACCGCCGCTTCTCTGGCCACACGACGCTCTCCTACCCATCAACACGGCTGGACCACGAAGGCCTACCAATAATGTCAATGCCACAACTTCGGTGGCGTGCTTGAGCCCCGTTACATTGTCGGCGCGGAATCACTTGACCAGTGAGCTATTACGCACTCTTTCAAGGGTGGCTGCTTCTAAGCCAACCTCCTGGTTGTCAAGGCAACTCCACATCCTTTCCCACTTAGCACGCGCTTTGGGACCTTAGTTGGTGGTCTGGGTTGTTTCCCTCTCGACTATGAAGCTTATCCCCCACAGTCTCACTGCTGCGCTCTCACTTACCGGCATTCGGAGTTTGGCTGACGTCAGTAACCTTGTAGGGCCCATCGGCCATCCAGTAGCTCTACCTCCGGCAAGAAACACGCAACGCTGCACCTAAATGCATTTCGGAGAGAACCAGCTATCACGAAGTTTGATTGGCCTTTCACCCCTATCCACAGCTCATCCCCTCAGTTTTCAACCTAAGTGGGTTCGGTCCTCCACGACGTCTTACCGTCGCTTCAACCTGGCCATGGATAGATCACTTCGCTTCGGGTCTAGGACATGCGACTGAATCGCCCTATTCAGACTCGCTTTCGCTACGGCTACCCCACACGGGTTAACCTCGCCACATATCGCTAACTCGCAGGCTCATTCTTCAAAAGGCACGCTGTCACCCCTACTAAGGAGGCTCCAACGGTTTGTAAGCAAACGGTTTCAGGTACTATTTCACTCCCCTCCCGGGGTACTTTTCACCTTTCCCTCACGGTACTTGTCCGCTATCGGTCATCTGGGAGTATTTAGGCTTATCAGGTGGTCCTGACAGATTCACACGGGATTTCACGGGCCCCGTGCTACTTGGGATACTCTTCGCGCCAAGCAAGGCATTTCGACTACGGGGTTGGCACCCTCTATGACCGGCCTTTCAAGACCGTTCGTCTATACCTTCTTGTAACGCCGCCACCTCGGCAGAGATGACTGAAAAGTCCCACAACCCCCAACGTGCAACACCTGCCGGCTATCACACACGCTAGGTTTAGCCTGATCCGGTTTCGCTCGCCACTACTAACGGAATCGCGGTTGCTTTCTCTTCCTGTGGGTACTGAGATGTTTCACTTCCCCACGTTCCCTCTACCCGCCCTATATATTCAGGCGGGAGTCACTAGGTCGGCACGCCGCCCAGCGGGGTTTCCCCATTCGGACACCCTCGGATCAAAACTTGCTTATCAGTTCCCCGAGGCTTATCGCAGATTGCTACGTCCTTCTTCGGCTCCAGATGCCAAGGCATCCACCGTTTGCTCTTAAAGACTTGAAATCACATGAGTTTGAATCAAAACTCGACCAGTCCGAAGACCGAATCGAAAAAATTGACTAATGATCTTTAAGATCATCTTGTGCAACACGATCCGAAGACCATGTTGCAAGATGCTCGCGTCCACTGTGTAGTTCTCAAAGTACGGGCGGTGCCCCAACCTGCCACCCCAAAGGGGAAACAGAAAGAGGCCCAGAAAAACCGACTGTGCTTCCAGCCCGAAGGCCAAAGCGCATCCGGTCCCTCAGGACCCAACAGCGTGCAGACACCCCGCTCACCAACCCCCACATTCCAACCAGCCCCCGAAGAGACCGACGTACTAGCAGAAATCAGCTGCGCTGATGTCATGTCAAATGTTCCACCCATGAGCTCCCAGCAGAGACGAACGCTCTGATCTGGGTTCTGGACTCCGAAGAGTCAGATGCTCCTTAGAAAGGAGGTGATCCAGCCGCACCTTCCGGTACGGCTACCTTGTTACGACTTAGTCCTAATTACCGATCCCACCTTCGACGGCTCCCTCCACAAGGGTTAGGCCACCGGCTTCAGGTGTTACCGACTTTCATGACTTGACGGGCGGTGTGTACAAGACCCGGGAACGTATTCACCGCAGCGTTGCTGATCTGCGATTACTAGCGACTCCGACTTCATGAGGTCGAGTTGCAGACCTCAATCCGAACTGGGACCGGCTTTTTGGGATTCGCTCCACCTCGCGGTATTGCAGCCCTTTGTACCGGCCATTGTAGCATGCGTGAAGCCCAAGACATAAGGGGCATGATGATTTGACGTCATCCCCACCTTCCTCCGAGTTGACCCCGGCAGTATCCCATGAGTTCCCACCATTACGTGCTGGCAACATAGAACGAGGGTTGCGCTCGTTGCGGGACTTAACCCAACATCTCACGACACGAGCTGACGACAACCATGCACCACCTGTTTACGAGTGTCCAAAGAGTTGACCATTTCTGGCCCGTTCTCGTATATGTCAAGCCTTGGTAAGGTTCTTCGCGTTGCATCGAATTAATCCGCATGCTCCGCCGCTTGTGCGGGTCCCCGTCAATTCCTTTGAGTTTTAGCCTTGCGGCCGTACTCCCCAGGCGGGGAACTTAATGCGTTAGCTGCGTCACGGAATCCGTGGAATGGACCCCACAACTAGTTCCCAACGTTTACGGGGTGGACTACCAGGGTATCTAAGCCTGTTTGCTCCCCACCCTTTCGCTCCTCAGCGTCAGTTACGGCCCAGAGATCTGCCTTCGCCATCGGTGTTCCTCCTGATATCTGCGCATTCCACCGCTACACCAGGAATTCCAATCTCCCCTACCGCACTCTAGTCTGCCCGTACCCACTGCAGGCCCGAGGTTGAGCCTCGGGATTTCACAGCAGACGCGACAAACCGCCTACGAGCTCTTTACGCCCAATAATTCCGGATAACGCTTGCGCCCTACGTATTACCGCGGCTGCTGGCACGTAGTTAGCCGGCGCTTTTTCTGCAGGTACCGTCACTTTCGCTTCTTCCCTGCTAAAAGAGGTTTACAACCCGAAGGCCGTCATCCCTCACGCGGCGTTGCTGCATCAGGCTTGCGCCCATTGTGCAATATTCCCCACTGCTGCCTCCCGTAGGAGTCTGGGCCGTGTCTCAGTCCCAGTGTGGCCGGTCACCCTCTCAGGCCGGCTACCCGTCGACGCCTTGGTGAGCCATTACCTCACCAACAAGCTGATAGGCCGCGAGCCCATCCCCAACCGAAAAATCTTTCCAAACGCAGACCATGCGGTCACGTCACATATCCAGTATTAGACGCCGTTTCCAGCGCTTATCCCAGAGTCAGGGGCAGGTTGCTCACGTGTTACTCACCCGTTCGCCACTGATCCACCCAGCAAGCTGGGCTTCACCGTTCGACTTGCATGTGTTAAGCACGCCGCCAGCGTTCATCCTGAGCCAGGATCAAACTCTCCGTAAAAAAGAAATGCATACAAACACAGGGAAAACCGTGTCCGCAGCGAGTTTGATGCTGACCAAAGAGACAAATCATTGCTGACTTTATCCGTTGCCAACCCCCAAAGGAGTTGGTCTTTGATCCAAAGGAATTCTCACCCAACCCGAAGGCTGAACGAGGATAATTTGGCATTTGACAAGTGCACGCTGTTGAGTTCTCAAGGATCGGATGCTCCCACGACCCAGCCATCACGACCAGGCCCGAAGGGCAACTTCTCTATCTTA
>NZ_RBHX01000004.1 GCF_003626735.1 Microbacterium sp. CGR2
AGCCGACGGCAGCCGTCGGTACACGCAAAAGAACGAGCCTCTAGCCCGTGAGGTGAAGCTGTACGTTCCCGGTTGGGGTGATGTGCTGGACGGCCTCGATTCGTTCATCAAGCCGTCACAGTTGTGGGTGGACCTGGCCACCGACCCGACGACACCGCCGGCGCGTTTGGATGCGCTCGCGCGGATGTCCGGGGCTTTCCCGATTCAGGTGGCGTCGTGGTTGGAGAAGGTTCTGTACTCGATCCAGAACGGCCCTCACCGGCAGCGGACGTTCGAGTGGGGTTCCCTCTATGCGGAGATCACCCACGGCTATTCCGATCCGCGCAACTTCCGCCGCAAGTTCATCGCAGCACTCGACGAGGCGGCCGCCACTCGTCGCATCCACGGTGACGGAATGCCGACGAACTACGACGTCGAGCGTGTGGCCGGTCGCGCAGGTGGTGGAACCGTTCTCGTGATCCGGCGCAGCCCTCTTCTGCGCAGCCCCGCCGACGAACTCTGACACCACAAACGACCCTCTGCCCGTTCGCGGCAGGGGGTCGTTTGTGTACTGATCGCCTCACTTCGGAACCTGTGGATAACCAGGGACCGTGAGGCGGTCAGTACACAAACCCCGAGGCGGTCAGTACACAACCCCGAGGCGGTCAGTACACAAACACCCGCTCCGATCCGTTACCCCTCTAGGGGTCTCGCGGTCCCCTAGTTCTTATCTCTAGTTCTCTCTTAACTAGTTCTCTCTTAACGGGAGCCGCCCAGCGCAACCATCAGACGCGCACGCGAAGAGTCGCGCTTGGGGTTGCCGTTCCTTTCCCTCCGCTGACGCTCCGTGAAAGAACCGCCCTCAGATCTACGAGCGATCGGAGAGCATCTAGCGGGTGGATGGACGTTCTGAGAGACTGGAACAGCTATACGTTTAGGTATTCGTTGACCGCGAATACCCTTCTTGCGGCGGAAGCCGCAAGTTTCTCTGTCTCCCACCCTCCCCCCGAGCAGGCTCGCTTCCCAATCTCCCCCACTCAACGAACAAGTTCTAAGTGAAGGAGATTGGGAAGTAAAGGGGGAGGGTGGGAGACAGAGAAACAGAGAAGAAGAAGAAGAAGTAGAGAGAAGAAAAAGAGAGTGAGAGAGGTGGTTGGGCGATGCAGATGACGAGTCGAGATGAGCAGATGGTCGAGTGGCTGCGTGTGGTGCAGATGGCTGAGATGGCGTCGTTGCGGTGGGTGCTGGGAGGGTTCAGCGGAGCAGGTAAGCCGGTGTCGTTGCGGAAGGCTCAGCAGTGGGTCGCACGATGCCGTGAGGCGGGGTTGGTCGATTCGTCGAGGTCGGCTAGCTCAACCGGATCGGTCGTCTGGCTGACCCGCGAAGCGTCTGGCCGGCGGGAGCCCTCTCTCCTTCGACAGACCGTCCGGCATGAGTTGGCGGTCGCGTCTGTGGCCGCCCGCTACGTGTGCGCCGGGTGGGCGTGGAGGATCGATCAGCGCTCGAACTCGGATGAGCACATGGCTGATGGGCTGGCTATCCGGGGAGCGGCGAAAGAGTTGGTCGAGGTCGAGTTGACCGTGAAAGCGAAGGATCGGTACCCGAAGATTTTCGCGTCCCACGACGAGCGAATTCGGTTCGATGGCATCACCTCGATCGTGTACGTCACGGATGCTCCGACCGGGGAGGCGATCGGCCGCAAGATCAAGGATCAGGTCTTCCGCGACGATCGCGACAGGTTCCCGGTGTTGCCGGCACTCGACATGTGGGGTCGCATCCAGGACGACCTTTGGCCGGTCGAAGATGCCCGGTTCACTGCGCCGGCAGAGGGCGAAGAGATCGCGCCGGCGCACGCGCCGTCGTCATCGTTGTTCTGAGCCCCCCGTGCTGCAAAAAGTCGTCAGAGATCCCGAGCAACTTTTCCACGTCGACGAGCAGCGTTCACCGCTCTTTTCCTTCGCCTCCGATAGATGCCGACTGTCATACGAGAGCACCCGGTCAAGGGGCCGGCAACGCCGGCTCCCGGAGGGACGCACAGCGCCCTTGAGGGGGTCGGATCGTATGTGATCCTCAGAGCATCGGGGGGAAGGGGAGGCGGCCCGCAGGGCCGCCAGGTCTGGAAGCTTTCGGGCATCGTTCCTGACGCTCAATCATTGCCGCCGCGGTCCTACACACAAGCCCCCTACGGGGGCCGGTTCCGCCGAGATTTTCGTCACGCGGTCGCTGCGCTCCCTCACATCGCGACGAAATTCTCTCCCCCACCGCCTGACGGTTGTGTTCCGGCCCTCTAGCTGCGGCACTGCTCCGCTTATCAGGAACGAGCCAGCGAATTGATCGAGAGAGAGGATGAGGCCATGGAAACGCTCACGGTCTACACAACCGGCGAGAGCTGCGGGAAGTGCAACCTGACGATGAAGATGCTCGACGGCAAGAAGATCCCGTACGTCGTGATCGACCTGAACGAGAACCCCGCCGCGTATCGGTACGTCACCGAAGAACTCGGCTACAGCACGGCCCCTGTCGTCGTCGTCGACGACCAAGACCACTGGTGTGATCTGCGCCCCGACGAAATCGAACGAATCGCCAGCCACAGGACCACCGCGGCCGCCCGGTGAACGCGCACCGACGGGAGCCGATGGCACAGGCCGCGAAGCGGACCCGGCAGCCCCTTGCCGCGTTCTACTTGGTGAGCCCCAGCAACTTCCCGAGATCTCGATAGTGGGCGGTCAGAGCATCCACGCGAGCGGTGTAGCGCGTGTGGCGGCCCCGGCGATCGGCGTAGGGGACAGAGACCGCGGGATCGGGGTCGAGTACTTCAAGAGCGGTCAGGGCAGAAACGTGGATCTTCACCGTTCCGACCGCGAGCCCGGTCCCTTCGGCGATCTCGCTGACGAGACTTCCGGGGTGGCGGGCGATGAAGCCCAGAACGGCGAGGCGGGCGGCATTCGCCCCCAAGACGTTAATCGCGCGCTCCACTTCGGGCGAGAGCGAAGGCACTGCGTACACGGGCATAACTGTTCATTCTTCCAAAGTCCCCTTCTCGACAACGGCTAGCTACTTTAGTAGGCTACCCAATGTACGAAACACCTTGTCCCCCAAACGGGGGACAGATTCGGCGCTGTCTGCGGTTTCCGTGAAGATGGTGCCGGTGCCGGCCATGTTGGACGGCGTCAACAAAGCATCGGGGGGTGCCATGACAACCACGGCAAACGACGTAGATCAGACCGGAGATTCGGGCGATGACCCGTTCTTCTTCGCGGTCAAGCTCGTCTTCGGGCTCGTGCTCGGGCTCGTGTGTGCGCCGCTGATCATCCCGTTTCTAGTGCGCGGGCTCACAACGATGTGGGCACCCACGAAGCGGTGGTACTGGATCACCTACCCGTGGTGGTGGGCCGTCGTGTCGGCCGGCGTTGCGCTTGTCGCGCTGCTGCTCGCGGCCGAGGTGTGGCAAGTAGTCGAGTGGGCGCGCGCCGGCGGCTACACGACACTCACCCAGGCAGCGAGCCCGGTCGCTGAGGCGTGGGCCACCGTGTGGCCCTGGCTGCTGCTCAACGTCGCCGCCGGCGTGCTGCTGGTGCCGGCCGTGTGGTCATTGCAGCGCCGCAAGGTGGCCGAGCGGGTGCGTAAGCGCACGATCCCCGACGTCGTGCGTCAGGAGCGGATCGAGTCAGCGCAGAAGCAAGCGACGGACCTCTCCAGCGCCCGGAAGATCGGCGTCAAGGTGGATGCCGTCACGAAGACGATCACCGGCAGCGCCACGAACGGGATCACCGCCCCGCATCCCGTGGGGAACGGACAGTACGCGCTGGGCGTCATCAACCGGGAAACCATCCGGGGGATGGCGCAGCGCATCGCCGATCAGTCGCGCGTGCCGGATTGGGTGACAACGGATAACCGATATCTGATACTTCCCGAGAAAGCCGGCTCATGCCGGCTGCTGCTGTTCTCCGAGGCGGGGACCGGTAAGACGGTGCTGCTTATGAGCATCATCGCGGCGGCGGTGAGATCCGGCCAGAAGGTCATTTTCATCGACGCGAAGGGCGTTCCGCGTGATGCGCGCGAGTTGGCGCGGCTCGTCGCCCAGTTCGGCGGCACCGCGGCTATCAGCGGATCGGGCGAGGACGCGCAGACCCGATGGAACCTGTTCCACGGCAGCGCGGCCGACGTCACGGCGAAGCTTATGCGGCTCCAGCCGCCCCCGGACGGCTCGAATCAGTACTACCTCGAAGAGGTCGAAGCAGTACTCGAGGTGTTGCAGACGAAGGCACCGCTACGCAGCCGCAAGGATCTTCTGGAGCGAGCGAACAATCTCGATGAGTGGGTGACAGATCGGGACGATTACCGGATGCTCCGGGAAGTCGTCGACTCTCGCACGAAGAAGACCGCTGTAGAGCGCGCGGTCGCATCGGTCACGAAGACCCTGCGCCGATTCGACGACTGGACCGACCCCGAGGGCTGGACGTTCGACGATCCCGGCGCGGACGTCGTAATCTGCCCGCTGATCCCCGTCGACGCGACACAGGCAGCGCTGGGAGATCTCCTATTGCTGGAACTGCGCGCCTACCTCAAGCGCCGGCTGGAGCGGGAGGACTACTCACCGGCGCTGGTCATCGTCGACGAGTTCCCCCAGTTGGTCACTCCCGGCAACGACCCGGCCGACCTCGCTACGCGCCTGTTCGAAACGATGCGCAGCGCCGGCGCTGGGCTGATCCTCGCCGGTCAGAGCGTCGAAGGGCTCTCGGTAGACGCGCCGATGCGCGCCCGGGCCCTTAACTCGGGGGCCGCGGTGATGTTCGGCCGGCAGAAGAGCCCGGAAGACCTGTGCGCCCTGGCCGGCACCGAATTGCGGCTAGAGGCGTCCGGTGCGGCGACCGGCGAGGAACTGCGTTCTGGACGCGCGCAGCACACGTACCGGATCAAGCCGCAGGACGTGCGCGAAGCATCCGGCGGTCAGTTCTGGATCGTGCAGGGCGGGCATCACGCCACCTTCCGCGCGCTCCCGAACGCCAGCGCCGAGGCCACGGCAACCCCTACCGGCCGCGCAGAGCCGCCGGAGCCGGCGGCTCTGCCCGTGCCAGCTACGACCCCTGAAACCCCCACTGAGAACGACGACATAACCCCTGAGGAGCAAACAGCATGAACGACGACATCACGCCGCTGATCCCGGCGCCCATTCTGGGCATCGCGGACTTCCTCGGCGATCTGATGGTGGCCGCGGTTCTGTTCGTCGCCACGATGGCCGCGCTCTTCATCTTCATCAAGCCCGCGAACGAGAAGGGCGGCGCAGCACTGTCCTACGCCGCCGCGGTACTTCTAAGCGCTGTTGTCTCTGCGTTCCGGGCGGACTGGGCGATTCTCGTCTACGCCGTGCTGCTGCTGCCGGCGTTTTTCGTCATCCGGTGGCTGTTGCGCCGCATCACCACTCGCTAGATCCGAACACCAAACCCCAGGAGGAAGCACATGTCTGATAACCATTTCGCCGGCGCAGAACGCGCCGCCGGCTACGGCGTTGAAGAGCACGAGCCGATCACGCCGCCGCCCGTCGCGCCCGTCGCCGTGGAAGAGCCCGCACCGCCGGCCGCGGTGATTGAGAGCGTCCCCGAGGCGTTGGAGGCCACCGCGGACGCCGCGCCGACCGTGGCAACCACGCCGGGGGAACTGCTTGCAGGGCTCACGCGCGCTAGCCTCCGATCCAGCACCCCGCCGGTTGCAAAGACCGGCTGGCGCGGCTTCTGGGCGCGCGTCGGTTTCAAGCCCGAACCGTCCGCAGCGGAGAAGGCCGTTCTGGAGGCCGCAGCGTCCCTCGCTCGCGATGAAGAGATCATCCGTCAGGCGACGTACACGCGCCCGATCGGCGTTCTCGTCGCGAACCCGAAGGGCAACGCGTCGAAAACGACTGTCTCTCTCGCGCTTGGCGGGACGCTGGCCTACTGCCGAGGCGGCGGCCTGGCTATCGTCGAGGTCGCCGAAGATCCGGGAACGCTGACGCTCCGTGCCGAGGGGAACCCGCGGCGCGGCATCGGGCACCTGGTGGCTGAGCATGACGAGGTGAACAGCGCCGGCCGCCTCGACGGGTACACCGCCCCCCAGACCTCGTACGCGCGGGTGATCGGCTCCACCGGCCCCAGGGAAGCGCTCACCGCTCGGGCCGTCGCCGATGTGGTGCAGGTGGTCGACGAGTACTTCTCGATGCGAGTGATGGACTCGGGCAACCAGTACACATCGCCCGTGTTCCGGGCGGCCGTCGAGGCTGCTGACGTTCTCGTGATCCCCACGCTGAACGCCGCCGACACGGCGACGAAGGCGCTCGAACTGCTGGACTCGCTCAGGGCACAGGGCGGGCACGCCGCGGAGCTTGCGAAAACGGCCGTGGTGCTGGTTCTCACCGATGGCCGTGTGGAGATCCCCGCCGTGACCGAAGGCGTCACCCAGGCGCTCGCTCACGCCGAGGTGGGGCAGATCCTCAGCATTCCGTTTGACGCGCACCTCGCCCAGCGCGGCGAGATCACTCTTTCCCAACTGCACCCGGACACGTACCGGGCGTTCGTCGCTGCCGGGGCCGCGGTTATCCGCGCCCTCGAAGGCATCACCAACTGATAACCGATACCGGATAACGGATAACCGAAAGGCATGACCATGGAACATCTGACTGGACTCGTCCACGCGGCGATCGATAACCCCCTCGATGGGGTCTTCCCCGACTTCAGCATCTTCGGGCTGGAGTTCACCGAACTGTGGCAGAAGGTTCTCGGCGGGCTCTGGGCGCTGGCGCTCGTCTTCAGCGTCGGCTACCTCATCTGGGGCATCGTCCAGATGGGTAAGGCCGACGACGGCAACCCCAACGCCTACAAGCAGGGCCGGAAGGCCGCGATGGCTGCTGGCATCGCGCTCGGCTGCCTCGCAGGGCTCACCGTGATCGTGGGCGCAATCCTCTTCATCGTCGGCGGCTAATCATGAACACCACCACACCGCGCCCCCCGCTGCCCCGCTGGGTCTGGGTAGTGGGCGGCGCGATCGTCGCCGCCGCGATCGTCGTTGGCGTCGTCCTGTGGGCGCAGCGGCCGACAGACCCGGACGCCGGCCCCACCCCCGGAGCCACCGGGGGTACAACGGCCACACCGGGCACGGACACAGAGACAGTCACCGGATGCCTTGCCGAGGGCCAAGGCATTGACATGCTGCTCACCACTCAGGAGAGCGCGCCGCAGAGCGAGGCCGGCGCGGTCGAGTTCGCCACGGCGCAGATGCGCTGGACGAAGCAGTGGCCGTGGGCCAGTTTCGAGGAATTCGAGACGGCGAACGTCGAGACTTGGGCGGGCGGTCAGCCCATCGACCGGGCTCAGTACGACGCAATGGTCGCGGGACCGAATGCGTCGAGCGGAATCGTGCCGGATGGCACACCGTTCCACCTGACTTCTGTGGTCGGCCGCTGGTACGTCGACGCTTACGACGGTGACACCGCTCAGGTCACGATCGGGCTCGCATTCGTGATCGGCGAAGCCGTCAGCCCGCTCTACCGTTCGGTTGGCACCTACAACCTCGAATGGACCGAGAACGGCTGGGTGACCAAGGGAACCGAAACAAAGCACACCGTTGAGGAAGCTTTCGACCTCGGCGACCCGTACACAGGGGGATGCTGATGGCTGTTCAGGACGACCCCCAGTGCGACGACAACATCATCACCGGAGCCGCGTGCATCATCGACGACATCGGTAATGGTGTCGAGGATGTCGTCGACGGTGTGACAGGCGTGGTGTCGTTCGCTCAAGACCCGTTCGGGGCGACGCTGACAGCGTTGAAGGACGGGGCGAAGTCACTCACTACGGATGTGCTGCCGTTCCTGACGACGGCGCTCCAGCCGGATCTTTCGGCAGGGTTCTTTATCCGTGCCTACGCGATCTCGTTCGCCGCCGCGATCTTGGTCATGGTGGTCATCCTGATCAGTCTGTTCGTGAAGACTGCGAAGGGCGAAATGGCCGGCCGGGATCTCGTGCAGTCACTCGCGCAGTACGCGCCCCTGTTCCTGATCGGCACGATGTTCGGCCCTCTGGCCGGCCTTCTGCTCGTGAGTCTCTTTCACGCGCTCACAGATTCCGTCATCGCGTGGGCGATGGGTTCGGCACAACAGATCATCGACGGCCTAATCGCCCTCATTGACAAGATCGACCCGGCGGCCACACCAGGCGGCGTCATCCTCGCGATCATCCTGATGCTGCTGCTGCTTATCGGGCTGCTGTTCGTCATCGTGATCCTTCTGTGCCAGCTAGTCACGCTGTACTTCACCGGCGTCATCATTCCGCTGTTCCTGGTCTTCATGATCGACCCGGAACGACGCGGCGTCGGGCTCGGCATGGCGGGTCTGTGGCTTGGCATCCTGGCCGCTCACCCGCTGCTGTTCTTCCTGCTCGGGTTCGCGTTCTCGATCATGGGCGACACCATCGTCACGGTCGGCGAAAAAGACGGCCTACAGACTCTCGTGACGTTCGTCGTCGCGCTCATCGCGATCTACATGGCGGCACTCTCGCCGCTCGCACTGATGAAGTTCGCGCCTGTCCTCCAGGGTGCGTTCACGCCCTCATCCAGCGGCAGCGGTAGCAGTAGCGGCAACACGATCGGCCCCAGCAACATCACCCAGGCCGGCAACGAGTACGGCAACGGCGGCAGCGAGACCAGCAGCACCACAACGACGCAGACGACGCAGACGACTACAGGCGGTAGCGGCTCGTCGACGTCGACCGACTCGACAGATAAGACGCTTTCCGAAGCCAGTTCGACCAACGAATCGGCTCCCACAAGCCGGGAAACGGCCCCTGTGGGCGCTGGAGGCTCTGCCTCGGGCGCTGGGGCCGCCGGTAGCGCGGAAGCCGCTGAGAGCGGCGCTACAGGGCTTGCAGAGGCGGGGGCGGCTGAATCGTCGACCGGGGCAGGTGCCGCGGTCGGAGTTCCAACGCTGATCGCGGCCGCCGGTGTTGCGGCGGCTGAAACAGCGAAGAAGGGCGCGGATGGTGCTGTCGCTCAGGCCACCGCGCCGATGGAAGACAGCAACACGCTCGGAGGGAGCAGCGTATGAGCGATCCAGTCGTGGTGGCCCCGATCAAGGGCTACTTGGGAGGGGAGGACGGGCACCGCTCGTTCTTCGGCGGGCAAGTCTCTAAAGCGCGTTTGTGGTCCGTTGGTCTGTCCATCGGCATCGGGCTCGTGCTCGTGCTGCTGTTCCAGGGCGTGGGCCTCGCGATCATGCTCGTCAGCACCGTGGCATCTTTCGTCCTCACGACCCGCACGCACCGCGGGTCCATCTTGGAGCGCCGCCGTAAGCGCCGGCGCTGGAAGAAGCGCGTTCAGGCCGGCACCGACTCGTTCCGGCCATACTCCGTCGCCGAGTGGGACCAGGCAGAGGCCGACGTGCGACAGGCCAAGGGCCGGCGTGCCCGGTGGGAAGCATCCCGCCGGCTCGCATCGATCCGACTGATGCCCGATGGCGCAGACGCCATGGGCTGGCTGCAGAAAGGTCGCCGTCAACCGGGAATCGCATGGCATTCGCCGAGTGGCGAAACCCCGTACCTGTCGGTGGCTTTCTCGGTGACCGGGATGCATCGCGGTATCGAGTCCACCGATTCGACCAACAAGGGCACGCTGAGTTTCGGCAGTCTTCTCGCTGAGCACGCGGGGCCGGAGTCCCTGGCCCGCAACGTGCAGAGCGTCACTCGAATCGTGCCGGCCGACACCGCGCTATACGAATACTGGGTGCGTCAGAACGTCGACGGATCGATCCCTGACGAAGCCCAAGCGTCCTACAAAGAGGTGCTGAGGATCACCAGCGAGAACGCCATGGTGCAGCGTCACTTCTACACGGTGTCCTGGCCGTTGACGGCGCAGTTCATCAACGCGGCCGAGAAGTTCGGGAACGCGCGCGATGGGTGGCGGGCGCTCATGGCCGCGGAGATCGAAGAGATGGCCAAGAAGCTTGCTGCGGCTCGCCTCGGGGTGGTCGAAGTGTTCACGGCCCGCCAGGTGGCGGGCGTGGTCAAGCATCTCCAGAACCCCGGCCACCCCATCGATATGACCGCCGGTGTCGACCCGACATCGTTTGGTGTCGCCTCACACGATGAGTTCTCGGCGTACGTCACCGAAGGCACCGACGTGGACGGCAACCCGGTGCAGTGGTGGCATCGCACAGCGAAGATCACTGCCGGCAGCTTGTCGACCGGCGCGCGTACTCCCCTCTGGATGCTGCCGCTGCTGGTCGGGACTCATCTCAAGATGATTCGCACGTTCTCGTTCCACCACCAACTAGTTCCCGCGGTCGAGGCGAAGGCTGCGGCCATCAAGGATCTCGTGCGCGACGAGGCCCGGAGGATCTCGGACGCGGAGGGCGGCCGCCTGGCCGACGACACCACGGCGGTAGCGGCCACCGCTGCCGCCCAGCGCATCGCCGATTTCCGGCCGGGAACCGGCCACGAGGGCGATTACTGGGTGGGATACCTGACCATCACCGAGACCAGCCGAGACCGACTCGCCCAGGCGTGCCGAACCACGGAATCGGTCTGCCACAGCAAAGCCGGCATCGAGCGGATCGAATGGCTGGACTCCTACCAGGCCGCCGCTGCCGGAACGACGTGGCCGATCGGTCGCGGCATCCGCATGATCCCGCCCACCGCAAGCGCCAAGTTCTACCGCCGGCTCGCCGGCCGTTCTCAGAAGGACGAACTGACATGACCATCACCCCTGAGATTCCGAAGAAGCGCGGCCTGTCGTCGCTGCCGGGGTTGCGTCGGTTCGCACCGCCCGCACCCGTAGTCGCGACCGACACGACGGCCGACGATGAAGAGTTCCTGCCGTGGGCCGCCCCCGGTTCTCGGCTGCGTGTCAACGACAGAGCAGCGGCATCCGGGTTCTACGCGCCGGCCGCTGTCGGCGCGCCCTCGTCGACGCGGCAAGCCGCCATCCTGAACACGGCACTAGTCGCTCAGCCCACGGGTGCAGATGGCCTGGTTCTCGGCCGCGACAACCTCTCTCAATCCGCGGCGGCGCATGACCCCGCGACCGCCTACAACGCCCAGCCTCGGCGGATCTCATCGCCGAACGTGGTGTGTCTCGGCGACATCGGCGGCGGCAAAAGCTCGAACACGAAGTGCAACTACGTTGCCCGGCCGCTCACCCTCAGAAATCGTCGGGTAGTCGTGTTCGACAAGAAGCCCGAAGGCGACGAAGGCGAGTACGCGCCGATGGCTCGGGCGTACAACTCCGAGCCCATCCGGTTTCGGCCCGATGGCACCGGAAGTCGCATGAACCCGCTCGACAAGCACATCATCCGCGGAGCGGGCGCGAAGGGCCAAGCACGAGTCATCCGCAACATCGTGCAGCTCGCAGACGGCGACAAGCCGGTCAGCCAGTGGGGCCGAGAAGCGATCCGCCTCGCGCTACAGCGCACGTTCGCTGAGTTCGAGAATCGGCGCCGCACGGCGACCCTCGCCGACGTTCTGCCTCACCTGGGCGCGGTTGCGGAGGAAGACCACCAAGACCTATCTGCGAAGGCCCGCGATCGGCTGCACCAGGCCGGCGTAAGCGTGCTGTTCACGCTGCACGATCTTCTCGACGAGTACGGCGGCATGTTCGACGGCGATACCTCGAGCGACGTAGACCTCGCCGCAAAGCTCACCAGCTTTGATCTCAGCGCCTTGAACGAGGACAGCGCCGCGGTGCCCGTCGTCATGTCGATCGGCTACCAGTGGCTTCTTGGGCGGTTGAAGAGCGAGCCCGATTCGTTCACGAACATCATCTACGAAGAGGGCTGGCACATGGTGGCCGGCCCGTCCGCAAAGCTGCTCCAGTCGTCACAGAAGCTTTCTCGGGCGCTCGGGATCTCAAACGTGTTCGTGATGCACAAGGGCACCGATATTCCGAAAGACTCGATCGGAATGACGATGCTCCAGGAGGCGCAGACGATCCACGTCTATCGCCAGTCCCGGGCGGAAGATGCCCGGTGGTGCCAAAAGTACTTCAACTTCGCACCGGAGACCGCCGACGCGATCATGAACCTGGACGTGGGCGAGCAGATCTTCAAGTACGGGTCAAACCCGGAGATCCGGCTCCGTCATCTGCGTTCGGAGTGGGAGCGTGAGCTCACCAACACCGACACCGGAATGCAGGCCGGACAGTGAACGTGCGGCGGTGGCTCACGGTCGGAACAGCGTTCGTCGCTGCCGTCGTTCTGTTGCTCGTCCTGCCTGCCCTCGGTGCCTCTGTCGGCGGCGCGTGCACCGGCGAGATAGATCCCGTCACCGCGGCCGCACATGAGCCCGTCGCGGGGTACAAGGGCGACCAGTTGGCCAACGCCGCCGAGATCATGACAGCGGGCTCCAAGATGGGCCTAGACGCACGCGCTCAGACCATCGGCGTCATGACCGCGATGGGCGAATCGTCGCTCAAGAACATCACCTACGGCGACGACATCAACGGCGTGACCAACCCTGACGGCTCCCCCACGTCGTCAATTGGTCTGTTCCAGCAGCAGGAATGGTGGGGCACGGTCGCTGAGCGCATGAACCCAGCGACGGCCGCGCGGTTGTTCTTCGAGCGGCTCGTGAAGGTGACCGGGTGGGAGAACCTCACCCCGTCAGCAGCCGCTCACGCCGTGCAAATCAACGCCGACCCCAACCACTACACCAAGTGGTACAACGCCGCCGCAGAGGTCGTCAACGCGCTCACGACGGCCGGCATGATCCAAGCCACGATGAACTGTGCCGCTGCCGGCGACTATCCGCCGCCAACCGGGGACGGTCCCGGCGAGTGGGGCGGGTACGACAACGGGCAGATTCCCGTTAGTGCGCTCCAGCAGATTCCGTGGGCTCCCCGGTACCTCCTGCGCGCTGACGCCACCGCCGCCCTCGCGGCGATGAACGTCGCGTTCCGCAGCCAGTTTGGTTACGACCTCCCCATCAACGACGGGTATCGCGATTACGCCGGCCAGGTCGAGGCAAAGCGGAAGTACGGCAACGACGCCGCGGAGCCCGGAACCTCAAACCACGGCTGGGCGCTCGCGATCGACATAGGCGACCGCAACCACTGGGCGATCGGCTTCTCGCACCCGATCTATCTGTGGCTGAAAGCCAACGCCGGCCGCTACGGCTGGGCGCATCCCGACTGGGCAGAACCAGGCGGCGTCGGACCCGACGAAGCCTGGCACTGGGAGTACTACGGCCTCCTATGACGCCTCCAGCCGCCCCATCGGCCCCACCGATGGACATTCGTATCTTCGTTCCCGCCGATCGCGCCGCAATCTCGAAAACCCTTGATTTTCCGCGGAAGTCGATCAGCTGCCGCCGCGGCGTCGACCAGGTCGAGCAGCTGCGCGATCGCCATGGCACATTCGCACAAAACACCGATCCCCTCCCAGCGACAAAGGAGCCCCGATGATCCCCAACCCAGACCCAACGATGCCGGCCATTCCCTTTCCGGTCGAAATCGTCGCCGGCTTCGAAACCGTGATGAACGTCGCCGGCGCAATCGCGGCAACGGCGGCCCTGATCCTCGCTGTGCTGATCCTCCACGCCTACCACGACGACGAACGCGACCGCGGCCGCTCCCTCACGAGCTACACGCTGGGACTTGGAACCGCCGTGCTGGCCGCTCTGGTTGTCTCCATCGTGCTCAACCAGTGGGCCTATTTCATCTTCGCTTTCCTCGCTCTGCCCGTCGCGTTCGGTGCACGGTGGGCCATCGTCCGCTTTCTCGACCGGCGCTTCTGAGAGGCCGACGAATGAGCGCAGCCGACGACGACGCCATCACCAGGGCTCAGACGGTCCACGAGCGGCTTGCGAGGCTCCGAGCGCATCAGACAGCGGAGAGGAACCGTATCTACGCTCTGGTGATCCAGGAGCTTCTTGCAGAGGGGTACTCGCTCCGAGAGGCCCAGGGTGCTCTCGGGCTCTCCAAGACCTTCATTCACAAAGCCGCTCAACGGGACACGCAGTGCCCCGAAGAAGCGGCGGAGTTCACCGCGGTCGATGAGGCCGTGGCTCAGTACGTCCTCGAATACTGACGCCTCGATTTCGACACGCCGACAGATAACCGATATCCGCTAACGGATATCGGTTATCTTGTTCTCATGATCCTTTCCGTAGTCAGCATCAAGGGCGGCGTGGGTAAGACCACGAGCGCCGCATGCCTCGCAGTGGCGCTATCGGCCTTCGGCACTGTCCGCTCGATCGACAGCGACCCGCAAGGGGCGCTTGACCTCTGGGCGCGGATGGCCGGCCCCGGCTTCCCCGAGACCGTCACTTCAATCGGCGGCCGCCTCACTCCAGCGATGACCGCCGGCGTTGACTTCGTTGTCATCGACACTCCCCCGAGCGACCCGATCACGCTTGCGCGCGCCGTCGACGCGGCCGACGCTGTGATCGTCCCCACGAGCCCGAGTGACGGCGACGTGACGCGCACGCTCGTACTCGCCGACCAACTCAGCAGCCAGGGCATCCCGGCCACGGTTCTACTCACCGCAGCGCAGACGGGGACGCTCGCGACCAGGAGGGCTCTCGAAACCCTGAGCGATCTCCCCGAGGGCATCATCCTCTACGAGCACCTTGTGCCCTTCCGGCAACATTTCCTCTCGATGTACGGCACGATCCCGAAGCCGTCGCAGCTTCACCCTTACGACCTCATCGCCCGCGAACTCCAGGAGTCCTAATCATGGCTATACAGCGCAAGACCAGCACGCCCACCACCGCACGCCCTGAAACCGACCTCTCGGCCGGGTTCGGAGCCGGCGCACCGAAGCACGAAGGCCGCGAGTACACCCGAAAGGTTCAGGTGTTGATGACGCCGGCTCAGTACGCCGCTCTAGAGCAAGCGGTAGCGGATAGGGGATATCCGCGCCACGGTGGCCCCTCTCGCGTCATCCGTGAAGTTCTGGGCAAGGAGATCGGGTTCGAGCCGTGAGCGACGGCGTGCCACCACAGATGCCCGCGTGGGAAGTCCGCCAACTCGATCACGCCGCAGCTATTGAGAACGATGCCGCAAACAAGCGCCATGGCATCGTTCTGGGAAACGGGTACTTCTCTCTCACTCCGATGGATGAGCAGCGAACACGAGATTGGGAGGCCTCCAACTCTTACACGTCATGGTCGATAACCGCCGGCAAAGTCATGAGCAAGCACGGTGGATGGGTCGAGGCCCCGATCCCCTCCGGGAAGCCGGCCTTGCTTATTGGCGCGGCGATTGCGACGAAGATCCGCGCGACCGTCAAAGCCGGCGGAAACCCACTCGAAGGAATCGGCTTGGAGGACACTCAGCGTGCCCTGGCGGCAGATCTCGGCTACACATCAAGCGGCGGCCGCACTCATCAGGAAATCACGCGCCAAGTGACAGCCTTCGCAGCATCCACATTCCACATAGCCGAGTGGGGACCGGAGAG